>NZ_AKJI01000025.1:0-28101 GCF_000282415.1 Pseudomonas sp. GM60 | reverse complement strand
CGATAGCGGTGGGTCAGTCAATCCGTTATTGACTGGACGGACGCCATCGCCAGCAAGCCGGCTCCTACAGGGGTTGCGCGGGTGATTCGATTTTCTTCGGACGGCATAAAGAAAGCGGATTTTCGGCCGCTACAGTGCAAAGTCTCAGATATTTATCGAATAAGGACGTCTCCATGTCGCTCAGACAACTTTCCATTCAATGGAAAATCACCCTGCTGGCCGGGCTTTGCCTCGCCGGTATCGTGACCTTGCTGGTAGGTCTTTCGCTGTATCGCATGGAGCACAGTTCCGAGCTGGTGAAAGCCTCTAGCATGGAGATGCTCACTGAAGCCGCCCAGGCCCGGATCGAGTCCCAGGGCGAAAACCAGGCGCTGAACATTCGCCAGCAGTTCATGGATGCCTATCAATATGGCCACGGCTTTTCGCGTCAGGTGTTGTTCCTGCGCGATCAGGCCGAAAAGCGCTTTCTCGATGCCTTCGACCTGCGTGAAGACCTGACCCGCCAGGTCAAGTCTGCGTTGCAAGCCAACCCGGAATTGCTCGGCCTGTCGCTGGTGTTCGAAGCCAATGCGCTGGACGGCAAGGATGAACTGTTTGCCGGCCAGGCTGAGCTGGGCAGCAACGACAAGGGCCGTTTCGCGCTGTACTGGTCGCAACCGACCCCTGGCAAGGTGACGTCGATGGCGCTGCCCGAAACCGACATGGCCGACACCAGCACCGGCCCCAGCGGCGAACCCGCCAACGCCTGGTTCACCTGCCCGCGCACCTCGCTCAAGCCCTGCGTGATCGAACCCTACTTCTATGTGATCGACGGCCAGAACGTGCTGATGACCAGCATCGTGTTCCCGCTGATGGTCAACGGCAAAGTCATCGCCTCGCTGTCGGTGGACATCAACCTCAACAGCCTGCAAGCCGTCAGCCAGGGCGCGAGCAAGAAGCTTTATGACGGCCAGACCAACGTCAGCATCATCAGCCCGGCCGGTTTGCTCGCCGGCTACAGCCCGGACGCCAGCAAACTCGCCCAGCGCCTGGACGCTGTGGATAAAACCAACGGCACCGAACTGATCCGCCTGCTCGCCGCCAGCAGCAAAACCGCAAGCCTGCACAGCAACCAGCAGTTGAAAGTGCTGTCACCGTTCCAGCCGATCCCCGACGGCAAATCGTGGGGTGTATTGCTCGATGTGCCGGAAAAAGTCCTGGTCGGCCCCGCCGAAACCCTGAAAAAACAACTCGATGAAAGTAACACCGCCGGCACATTGGTCGAACTCGGTCTCGGCGTGCTGGCCGCGTTGATCGGCCTGTTGCTGGTGTGGCTGATGGCGCGCAGCGTGACCAAACCGATTCTGGGTGTGGCGCACATGCTCGAAGACATCGCCAGCGGCGAAGGCGACCTGACCCGGCGTCTGGCCTACGACAAAAAGGATGAGCTGGGCCAGTTGGCCGGCTGGTTCAACCGTTTCCTCGACAAGTTGCAGCCGATCATCGCCGAGGTGAAACGCTCGGTACAGGACGCGCGCAGCACGGCGGACCAGTCTTCCGCCATCGCCACGCAGACCAGCGCCGGCATGGAACAGCAATACCGTCAGGTCGATCAGGTGGCGACCGCTTCCCACGAAATGAGCGCCACCGCCCAGGACGTTGCCCGCAGCGCGGCACAAGCGGCACAAGCAGCGCGCGATGCCGATCACGCCACCCGCCGTGGCTTGACCGTGATCGACCAGACCACCACCAGCATCGACAACCTCGCCGCCGACATGAGCGCAGCGATGGTGCAGGTCGAAGGTTTGGCGGCCAACAGCGAGAAAATCGGCTCGGTACTGGAAGTGATCCGCGCCATCGCCGAGCAGACCAACCTGCTGGCCCTCAACGCCGCCATCGAAGCGGCCCGTGCCGGTGAGGCCGGACGCGGTTTTGCGGTGGTGGCCGACGAAGTGCGCAACCTGGCGCGACGTACGCAGGAGTCGGTTGAAGAAACCCGCCTGGTGATCGAGCAGTTGCAGAACGGCACGCAAGATGTGGTGGGGTCGATGAACAACAGCCATCGCCAGGCTCAGGGCAGTGTCGAGCAGGTCAGCCAGGCCGTCACGGCGTTGCGCCAGATCGGCGACGCGGTGACGGTAATCAGCGACATGAACCTGCAGATTGCCTCAGCGGCGGAAGAGCAAAGCGCGGTGGCGGAAGAGATCAACAACAACGTGGCGACGATCCGGGACGTGACCGAGTCGCTGTCGGGGCAGGCGAATGAGTCGGCGCGGGTGAGTCAGTCGCTGAATAGCCTGGCGAATCAGCAGCAGAGCCTGATGGATCAATTCCGCGTCTGACTGCCTCCCCTGTAGGAGCCGGCTTGCCGGCGATGGCGATTTTGAAGACGCCATCGCCGGCAAGCCGGCTCCTACAGTAAAGCGGTGTTTCCGGGGTCAGCGTTTGGGCAGTTCGATGACAACCTTCAACCCACCCCACTCGCTCTCCTCCAGCCGCAACACCCCGCCCCACGTGTCGACGATGTCGCGCACAATCCCCAGCCCCAACCCATGCCCTTGCGCCTGCTCATCCAGCCGTGTGCCCCGGCTGAACACCTGAGCACGCTGGTCCTCGGGAATCCCCGGCCCATCATCTTCCACGCTTAGCTCAAACCCTCCAGCCGTCTCGACCACACTCAACCGCACCTCGGCATCCGCCCATTTGCAGGCGTTGTCCAGCAGGTTGCCCAGCAGTTCCAGCAAGTCTTCGCGATCCCAAGGCAGCTGCAACCCGGCCGGCGCGCGATAGCTCAGTTCAAGGTGTTCGCCGTGGATCATGTTCAACGTGGCGAGCAATCCCGGCAGTTCCGCATCGCAATCAAACAACGCCCCCGGCAGCGCATCGCCGGACAACCGTGCGCGGTTAAGCTCGCGATTGAGTCGTTGCTGAACCTGTGCCAATTGGTCTTTGAGGATCTTGCGCAGCTCGGGATGGGCATCGAGTTTCTCGCTGGACGCCAGGCTCAACAACACCGCCAGCGGGGTTTTCAAGGCATGCCCAAGGTTGCCCAGCGCATTGCGCGAACGCTTGAGGCTGTCTTCGGTGTGGGCGAGCAAATGGTTGATCTGCGCCACCAGCGGCTCAAGTTCCACCGGCACCTGATCATCCAGTTGCGAACGCTGGCCCTGCTGCAACTGAGCAATCTGCTCACGGGCCTTTTCCAGTGGACGCAAGGCGCGGCGCACGGTGATCCGTTGCAACAGCAAAATCAGCAGCAACCCCGCCAGCCCCAGCCCCAGCCCCACTTGCTGCATGCGCTTGAAACTCTCGCGCACCGGCGTGTAATCCTGAGCGACGCTGATGGAGATCGATTGTCCCAAACGGCGATAGTCCGAACGCAAGACCAGCAATTGCTGGCCTTCCGGCCCCAGTTGCAGGTTGCTGTGCAGGCCGGGATGTTCGAGGCGCGGCAATTCCTGATCCCACAACGAACGCGAGCGCCAATGGCTGTCGGCAAAATCGATGCGGAAGTAGTGCCCGGAAAACGGCCGTTGATAGGCCGGTGACAGATGTCGTTCATCCAGCTGCAAGCCCTGCGGCCCGCGCACCAGCGCCACCAGCAAACTTTCGCTGTCGTTGCGCAGCCCCGCTTCGAGATAGCGCTGCAAGCCCACTTCGAACAACCACAGGCTGGTTTGCGCCAGCACCAGGCCGACGATCACCATCACGCTGATCAGCCCCAGACTCAAGTGGCGCTGGATCGACCTCACTGCGCTTGCCCGCCGAACAGGTAACCCTGGCCGCGACGGGTTTCGATCACGCTGCGCCCGAGCTTGCGCCGCAGGTGGTTGACGTGAACTTCCAGCACGTTGGAATCGCGCTCGGTTTCACCGTCGTAGAGGTGTTCGGCGAGGTGGCTTTTGGAGAGGATCTGCTCGGGGTGCAGCATGAAGTAGCGCAGCAGGCGAAATTCCGCAGCGGTGAGCTGGATGTCGGCACCGTCGCGGGTCACGCATTGCCGGCCTTCGTCCAGGTGCAATCCGGCCGACTGCAGCGTCGGTTGATTGACCTGGCCATGGGAACGGCGCAACAACGCCTGAATGCGCAAATGCAGCTCTTCAGGATGGAAAGGTTTGCTCAGGTAATCGTCGGCGCCGGCCTTGAGGCCTTCGATCCGTTCGGCCCAGGAACCGCGCGCGGTGAGGATCAACACCGGCGTAGCAAGCCCGCCCGCGCGCCATTGCGCCAACACGTCGAGCCCCGGCAAACCGGGCAGACCAAGGTCGAGGATGATCAGGTCATACGGTTCGCTGCTGCCCTGATACACCGCATCTCGACCGTCGGCCAGCCAGTCCACGGCGTAGCCCTGGCGGTTGAGGCCGGCCATCAGTTCGTCGGCCAGGGGCACATGGTCTTCCACCAGCAGCAATCGCATCGGTCAATCTTCCTTGTCTTTCAGTAACTCGCCAGTGGCGGCGTCGAGGTCCAGTTCACGAACCACGCCTTCGGTGGTCAGCAGCTCGACTTCATAAATGTAGACGTCGTGTTTCTCTTCAAGCTCGGCTTCCAGCAGCTTAGAGCCTGGATAACGCTCCAGCGCCTGCTTCACCACTTGTTCGAGCGGCAGGATCACACCCTGCTGACGCAGGCGCAGGGCTTCGTCCTGATCAAGGTCGCGGGCCATGACGATCGAGCAAAACGCCAGAAGCACCAGCGCCATGCGTGACAATGAACACACCTTCATTACGTATCCTGATGATCCTTGAGAAGTTGCCCGCTGACCGCGTCTAATTCCAGGTCCCACTCAAGGCCTTGCGGGTCGCGCAGCTCCACCTGATAGATGTACTTGCCGTACTCTTCTTCCAGCTCGGTTTCGGTAACCGTCGAGCCAGGGTGTTTGGCCAATGCCGTGGCGTTGAGCTTTTCGAAAGACACAATGGTACCAGCGTCGCGCAGCCGCAGGGCTTCGTCGGGGCCCAGGTCGCGAGCGTGGGCGATGCTGACGGTCATGGCGACGATAGAGGCGGTGAACAGGGCAGTCAGGGTTTTCATGGGTGTCTCCGTATTTTTTATGTGTTGCGTACGGAAGGCACCTTAGCGATTCGAACTTAATTGAAACTGAATTGCCATCATTGGCCATGACAACGCGCCATCACCGACCGACACAAAACCTGTGGGAGCGAGCCTGCTCGCGATGGCGTCGTGTCAGTCGACATCAATGTTGAATGTCAGTACGCCATCGCGAGCAGGCTCGCTCCCACAGTAGATTTGTGACGTTGCCTGACCTGTTTATAATCCGCCCGCTTGCCAGACATCGAGACCGGTATGACCGCCATCCACATCAAGTTCCCTTCCCTGACCCTCAAGGCCGGCCCGCGTGCCTTGGCGCGCATCCGTGAGCACGGCTTGAACGCCGCCGATGTCGGCACGTTGCCGGGTGCTGCCGGCGGGCCGAAGGCGTTGGGGATTCAAGGTCTGGACCTGGCGCTGTTTGGCGAGTGGCTGCCCGCCGCGCCGCGTGAACGGTCGCTGATCGGCGCCTCGGTCGGCTCCTGGCGCTTCGCCAGTGCCTGCCTGCCGGACGCCGCCGAAGGCATTCGCCGCCTCGGTCACCTGTACACCGAGCAGAACTTCGCCAAGGGCGTGACCATGGCGCAGATCAGCCAGAGCTCGCAACGCATGCTCAATGACCTGCTCGACGGTCGCGATGCGGCGATTCTGAGCAACGCCAATTACCGGCTGAACATCATGGTGGTCAAAAGTCACGGCCTGCTTGCGGACGATCATCGTGGTCGTCTCGGCTTGGGCCTGTCGTCAGTGATCGCCGACAACCTGCGCGGTCGCGCGCGGCTGTCGCGGCATTTCGAGCGGCTGATCATCCACGATCCGCGCCTGGCACCGCCGGTCAACGCGCTGAACGATTTCCCCTCGCGCTTCGTCGCGCTGAATGCCGGCAACCTGCGTCAGGCCCTGCTCGCCTCGGGCTCGATCCCGATGGTCATGGAAGGCGTGCGCGACCTGCCGGGCGCCGGCACCGGAACGTTCCGCGACGGCGGCCTGCTCGACTATCACCTCGACCTGCCCTACAGCGGCAACGACATCGTGCTGTACCCACATTTCACCGACCGGGTGATTCCCGGCTGGTTCGACAAAACCCTTCCGTGGCGCCGTGCCTGCCCAACGCGCTTGCAGGATGTCCTGTTGCTGGCGCCGTCCAAGGAATACCTGGCCCGCCTGCCCTACGGCAAACTGCCGGACCGTAACGACTTCAAGCGTTTCATGGGCGATGCGCCGAGCCGGCAGAAATACTGGCGTACGACCATGGATGAAAGCCGCAGGCTAGGCGATGAGTTTCTCGAACTCGCCGCCAACGGTCGCCTTGGCGAACGCTTGCTGACCCTTTAGTCAGGACAAACTGTTAAACTCGCCGCCTGCCCACATCGCTGCGGCGATCGCCACCTGACAGAGCTGAAACCACTGTGGAAATCTTCAAAGAATTTACCTTCGAATCCGCCCACCGCCTGCCCCACGTCCCGGAAGGCCACAAGTGCGGCCGCCTGCACGGTCACTCGTTCAAAGTGGCGATTCATTTGAGTGGCGATCTTGATCCGCATACCGGCTGGATTCGTGACTTTTCCGAGATCAAGGCAATCTTCAAGCCGTTGTATGAGCGCCTGGATCACAACTATTTGAATGACATTCCGGGGTTGGAGAATCCGACCAGTGAAGTGTTGGCGAAGTGGATCTGGGTTGAACTCAAGCCATTGCTGCCAGAACTGAGCGCGATCCGTATTCACGAGACCTGCACCAGCGGTTGCATCTATCGCGGCGAATAAACCAGACAACGCATTCCCCCTGTGGGAGCGGGCTTGCTCGCGAAAGCGGTGTGTCAGGCAACAGAGATGTCGACTGATACACCGCTTTCGCGAGCAAGCCCGCTCCCACAGGGGGAACTGCGTTTCGTCAGTGATTAAAAAAACAGCCTTCATCGGCTGGTTTTTTATGCCTATGCTTTTTGGCTTGCACCCGCCAAGAGGACTTACCCATGACTGACTGGCCGCTGGCTCAAACCTATCGCTTCAACGGGCACTCCGTCCGTTACGCCGTGCGTGGCGACGGCCCGCCGTTGGTGTTCGTGCATGGCACGCCGTTCTCTTCGTATGTGTGGCACCGGATTGCGCCGCACTTCATCACGTCACACCGGGTGCATTACTTCGACCTGCTGGGTTACGGGCTGTCCGAGAAGGTCGAGGGCGATGTGTCGCTGGGGGTGCAGAACGAACTGTTGACGCAACTGCTGGAGCATTGGGGTCTGGATTGCCCGGATGTGGTGGCCCACGATTTCGGCGGCGCGACGGTGCTGCGCGCGCATCTGCTGAACGGCAAGGACTACCGCAGCCTGACGCTGATCGACCCGGTGGCGTTGACGCCGTGGGGCTCACCATTCGTGCAACAGGTGCGTCAGCATGAAGCGGCGTTCAGCGGTGTGCCCGATTACATTCAGCGGGCGATTGTGTCGGCCTATGTTCGCGGGGCGATCAAGCGCGACATACCCGACGATGAACTCGCACCCTACGTGCAACCGTGGCTGGGCGATCCGGGGCAAGCGGCGTTTTACCGGCAGATCGCGCAGATGGATCAGCGCTATACCCGCGAGGTCGAGGGGTTGTACCCGACGGTTCGTTGCCCGGTGCAGATTCTGTGGGGTGAGGATGATCAGTGGATCCCCATCGAACGTGGCCGCGCACTGCAGCAGATGATTGCGGGGGCGCAGTTTCACCCAATCCCCAATGCCGGGCATCTGGTTCAGGAAGATGCGCCCGAAGCCATCGTTGCCGCGCTGCTGCGTTTTCTCCCAAAAGCCCCCTGAAAACACCCAGTCCTTGTAGGAGCCGGCTTGCTGGCGATGGCGGAGTGTCAGTCGGCACATATGTTGCCTGTTATACCGTGATCGTCGGAACGCCGCCCGCAGCAAGCCGGCTCCTACAAAAGAGCGGTGTGGTCCCGATCAATGGCGGGCATTTTTCTTTCGCTGCCGTGGTCAAAGTTCACATCTGTCCGATGCTCGATTTCCGTTGCCGCGCTAATGTCTATAACTGACGCGCCAACGCACTACTACAAGATCTCCTAAAGGATTCGCCTGATGCACATCATCAACGCCCGCCTGCGCAACCAAGAAGGCCTGCATGAGTTGCACCTGGAAAACGGCCTGATCAGCAATATTGCCCGTCAGACCGAAGCGCCGACCCTGGGCCCCGATGATCTGGACGCCGGCGGCAACCTGGTGGTGCCGCCCTTCGTCGAACCGCACATCCACCTCGACGCCACGCTCACCGCCGGCGAACCGCGCTGGAACATGAGCGGAACGCTGTTCGAAGGCATCGAATGCTGGGGCGAGCGCAAGGTGACGATCACCGAGGAAGACACCAAGACCCGCGCCAGGAAAACCATCCAGGCCCTCGCCGCCCACGGCATCCAGCATGTGCGCACCCATGTCGATGTCACCGACCCGCAACTGACGGCGCTGAGAGCGATGCTCGAAGTGCGCGAAGAAAGCCGTCACCTGATCGACATGCAAATCGTCGCCTTCCCCCAGGAAGGCATCGAGTCGTACCGCAACGGTCGTGAGCTGATGGAAGAAGCGATCCGCATGGGCGCGGACGTGGTCGGCGGGATTCCGCATTTCGAATACACCCGCGATCAGGGCGTGAGCTCAGTGAAGTTCCTGATGGACCTCGCCGAGCGCACCGGTTGCCTGGTGGACGTGCATTGCGATGAAACCGATGACCCGCACTCACGGTTCCTTGAAGTACTCGCCGAAGAAGCCCGCAGCCGCGACATGGGCTCGCGGGTCACGGCCAGCCACACCACGGCCATGGGCTCCTACGACAACGCGTACTGCGCCAAACTGTTTCGCTTGCTCGGGCATTCAGGGATCAGTTTTGTCTCCTGCCCCACCGAAAGCATTCACCTGCAAGGGCGCTACGACAACTTTCCGAAACGTCGTGGCGTCACTCGGGTGAATGAGTTACTCGAAGCGGGGATGAACGTGTGCTTCGGCCAGGACTCGATCGTCGACCCGTGGTATCCGCTGGGTAACGGCAACATTTTGCGGGTGCTTGAAGCGGGTTTGCACATCTGTCACATGCTCGGGTATCGCAACCTGCAAAGTGCGCTGGACCTGGTCACCGACAACAGCGCCAGGGTGATGAACCTGGGGGATCGGTATGGACTGGAGCGCGGGCGGCCGGCGAATTTGCTGATTCTTTCGGCGGACAGCGATTACGAGGTTATCCGCAGTCAGGGCTTGCCGCTGTATTCGGTTCGTGATGGGAAGGTGTTGATGAAGCGGGAGATGCCGGTGGTGGAGTTTTTTGGTGAGCAACCCTGAGTTTTGTGTTGGCTGAGCTGACGCCTTCGCGGGCAAGCCTCGCTCCTACAAGATCAACGCCGACCTTGTAGGAGCGAGGCTTGCCCGCGAAGGCAATCTCAAATTCACCCCATCAACCGCGCCGTACCAAACAGACTGACCCGACTCAATTCGCCCTGCTCCTCCTCCAACAAAATCGGCGCAGTCCCTCCAGGCATCACCACTTTCACCTCACCCGCCACCACCCAACCCACCCGCCACGCCGCACACGCCACCGCACTCGCACTGGTGCCGGACGACGCCGTCGGTCCTTCCCCACGCTCAAACACCCGAGCAGCAATTTTCCCCGCTGACTCGCGCATCGCCCATTGCAAATTGACCCCCGCCGGGCACGGTCGCCCGGCCCCGGTCGGCATCGCGTAGGCAATGCGCGTCAACCCTTCGGACAATCGCGCTTCGCGCATCTGCTCATTGGCCGGCAATGCCTCGACATCGTCCACAAGCGTTACGCAATGCGGATTGCCGACCCGCACGAACTGGCAGCGCGACCAGGCGGGATCCAGCGCCGACAACGGTTGAACGTGGCTGAGCCCACGACCGTTGAATGCCACATCGGTCACCCCTTGAGCACTGACCGCCTCGGGCCCGAACGCCGGTTTGCCCAGATCCAGCCAGAAACCCTGCACACCCTCGACCTGCGCGCTGTTCACCAATGTTTCACCGGGCGAAGGCGTGTCGGCCTTGTCGTGATGAACCCTGAGCACACACGCCGCGTTTTCCGGAAACAGTCCTTGATCGCTGAGCGCCTGGGAGAAAATCGTCAGCCCGTTGCCACTGCGCTCGGCCAGGGTGCCGTCGGTGTTGACGATCAACAGATCAAACGGCGGCGACGTTTGAAACGGGCCGACCAGCAGACCGTCGCAGCGATGGTCCTTGCTGCCGGGCGGCTGCGTGCCCGGCGCCCAGGCACAGAACGCCTCGATGGCCGACAATGCCCAGGTCGTGCGGGTTTGCGCCGCCAGACTGGCCTGTTCAGGTAAATCGATCCCTTCGCGGCGCACTGCATCCGGCGCCACTACCGCGTAGATATTGCCTCGAGCATCGTAGAACGGCGTCATGGCGCCTCCCGTGTAAACATCACAGGCGTGCAACATATCGCGAAACCGCGACGGGCTGTGCAAGGATGTCACCCTGCCTGACCGCGAAACCGTCCGGACACTGATCGAACCTCATGGGTGAGTCACTGTCCCTTGGGGACGCGAAGTTTTTTGCCAAGGATCGATATGACCAACCTCAACATGCCCACCACTTTCGTGCCCGGACGCCTGGAACAGATGTCCACGCGCATTGCCTTTTTCATCGCCGGTTTCGGGATTGCCGCGTGGGCGCCGCTGGTGCCTTACGCCAAGGCCCGGGCCGGGCTGGATGAAGGCACCCTCGGTTTGCTGCTGTTGTGCCTGGGGGTGGGCTCGATTCTGGCGATGCCGATGGCGGGGCTGCTGGCCACGCGTTTCGGCTGCCGGCGCGTGCTGACGGGCGGTACGTTGTTGATCTGTCTGGCGCTGCCGCTGTTGGCGACGGTGTCCTCGGTCCCGGCGCTGATTGCGGCCTTGTTCATGTTCGGCGCGGGCCTCGGCACGGTGGATTCGACGGTGAACCTGCAAGCGGTGATCGTCGAGCGCGCCAGCGGAAAAACCATGATGTCGGGTTTCCACGGGCTGTTCAGCCTCGGCGGGATTGTCGGGGCGGCGGGCGTCAGTGCCCTGCTCGGCTTCGGGGTTTCTCCGTTGGGGGCGATGCTGGTGGTGATCGTGCTGCTGCTGATCGCATTGTGCAAAGCCGCGCCGCACCTGCTGCCGTATGGCAGCGAAAGTTCCGGCCCGGCCTTTGCCATTCCCCACGGCATCGTGCTGTTTATCGGCGGGATGTGTTTCATCGTGTTCCTTGCCGAGGGCGCGGCGCTGGACTGGAGCGCGGTGTTCCTGGCGCAGGAACGCGGGATCGACACGGCCTATGCGGGATTGGGTTATGCGGCGTTCGCGCTGACCATGACGGCCGGGCGGTTGACCGGTGACAAGATCGTCCGGCGCCTCGGCGCGACACGGGTGATCGTGTTCGGTGGGCTGACGGCCGCTGCCGGCCTGTTTCTGGCGACGTTCGCACCGAGCTGGGAGATGGCGCTGGTGGGTTATGCGCTGCTGGGCGCGGGTTGCTCGAATATCGTGCCGGTGCTTTACACCGCCGTGGGCAAGCAGACGGTCATGCCTGAAAGCATTGCCGTGCCGGCGATTACGACGCTGGGTTACGCGGGGATTCTGGCGGGGCCGGCGGTGATCGGGTTCATCGCCCACGGCAGCAGTTTGAGTTTTGCCTTCGGGTTGATGGCGGTGTTGCTGGTGGCGGTTGCCATTGGCGGGAAGGTGTTGAAGGCCTGAAAAGCATCGCCGGCAAGCCGGCTCCTACAAGGTTTTGCGTCGTGCACAAATTCTGTGAATGACATGAAACCTGTAGGAGCTGGCTTGCCGGCGATGCAGGCGACTCGGTCTATCAGAACCCGACGCTGGCCTGCACGAAGAACGTGCGCGGTGCGCCGACGTACATGCCTGAGTTGTTGTCGCTGGAACGGGTGAAGTACTGCTTGTCGAAGACGTTTTTCACCCCGGCGCCGACTTTCAGGTTCGATAGCTGCGCGCCAAAGTCATAACCACCCCGCACGTTCCAGGTGACATAACCCGGAATGTCGCCGTACTGACCGTCGGCAGTGCCTTCGGTGATGTACTTGTTGGTGAAACTGCCGTTGGAATTCACGGCAACGCCCGGCGAACGTTGTTTGGACTGGGCAAACGCATCGACGTTGTAGGTCCAGCGGTCGATGTCATAACGCAGACCGGCAGTCACGACCTGGCGCGAATAGAACGGCAAGTCACGGCCCTTGAAGCCCGGAATCTCGCCTTCATAAACGGCACGCGTGTAGGTAAAACCGGCGTTGGCGGTCAGACCGTCAAGTCGTGGGTCCAGTGCCGCCATGTCGTAGTGCACCGACGTCTCGACGCCCTGGTGCGTGGTCGCGCCGAGGTTGGTCCAGCCCGCATCGTTGCTGATGTACTGCAACTCTTTATCGAAGTCGATGTAGAACAGCGTCACTTCGCCGCCCCACACATCATCGTTGTAGCGCGTGCCGAGCTCGTAGGTTTTGGCTTTTTCCGGCTCCAGACCGTTGGCGGTGCTGTCACCCGTACCGCCTTGGCCAAGCTGGAAATACTGCAGGCTGCCGAACGAAGTCTCGTAGTTGGCGAACAGTTTCCAGGCATCGGAAATGTGATACATCACGCTCAAGGCCGGCAGCGGCTCGTTGCTTTCGATGCTGCGATTCTTCTCTGTCACACGCTTGCCATCGGCATCGCGTCCGGGGCGCTCATGCCAGTCGGTGCTGATGTGCTCGAAACGGATGCCGGGGGTAATCGTCCAGTTGCCGACGTCGATTTTGTTATCGACATACACCGAGTTGGCTTCCGTGCCGCCGGTGCGGTCCTGGTACACATGGCCGTCCGAGGCCTTGGTCACGACGGGCTCGTTGCTCTTGTTCAGCTCCAGACGGGTCGCCTGTTCGTGCATGCCTTCCTTGAGGTAGCGATAACCGACGCTGACTTCCTGGGTGGTCGGGCCCACGTCGAACACATGGGACACCCGCGGTTCGATGCCGAAGGTGTAATAGGTACGCGGGAACGAGCCGATAGTCTTCTGGTCGCGGGCGGCGATGTTGCTGCCACGGAAGCTGTCGGAGTAGTACGTCAGCACTTCTGCCTGGGTACGGTCATCGATCTGCCGCGCCCACTTGAACGAGACGTCCTTGCGGCGCCCGCTGAAGTTGTCGTTGTTGCGGTCGGACTGAAACGGGTTGGCGTCGTACTGCGCCTGAGTCAGGCCGCCGGGCATGTCGGCGCTGGCGTCGTAGTAATGCAGGTTGAGGCTGAAGTCGTCGACATCGGTCGGCGCCCAGTGGGTCTTGAGCAGCACGTCGTCGATGTCATTGCCGTTGTTGCGCTCACGGTAACCGTTGCCGTTCACGCCCGAGTACAACAGCGCCACGCCAATGCCGTTATCCGCCGTACCGCCGGCAAACGCCGTATCGATGTGCTTCCAGCCACCGTGCTTGGAGGTTTCCAGGGTGGTGCCGATTTCGGCGGAGGCTTTTTCCGGGATTGCGCGGGTCACGAAGTTGATCACACCGCCGACGTTCTGCGGCCCGTAGCGCACGGAACCGGCACCGCGCACCACGTCGATGCTGTCGAGGTTGCCGGAGGAAATCGGTGCCATGGACAGCTGCGGCTGGCCATACGGCGCGAACGCGGCCGGCACGCCGTCGATCAGCACGGTAGAGCGTGGCGACAGGCGCGAAGTCAGGCCGCGCACGCCGACGTTCAGGGAGATATCGCTGCCGCCCGTGCCGTTGGCTTCCTGTACTTGCACGCCGGGCACGCGCTTCAACACGTCGCCGACGTTCATCGCGCCTTGCTCGACCATGGCTTCGCGGCGAATCACCGTGCGGGCGCCGGGGTGGTTCTGCACCACGGCGGCATCGGCGTCACCGAGCCAGTCACCGACGACCTTGATGTCAGTCACGCCCAGTTCCAGCGGGCCATTGGCGGCGGAAGTCGGCGATGGAGCCGGCGTCAGGGTCACCGAACCTTCGTCGATCCGATACTCGAGACCGCTGCCCTGCAGCAATTGGCGCAAGGCCTGTTCCGGCGAAAGGTTGCCATCCACCGCCGGGGCCTGTTTGCCGGCGACCAGTTCAGGACTGAAAAAAACCTGCAACGAGGTTTGCTGGCCGAGCTCGCTCAGCGCCTGGCCCAAGGGTTGCGCCGGGATGTGAATGGCATCGGCGGCAAAGGCCTGGGGCAGCGCAGCGTTGACCGCCAGCGCAAGGGCCAGCGGCAACCAAAGGGAGTTGTTGTTTTTAGCGGTGGTTTTTTTCACGTCGAACGTAGTCCTGTGGATCGCAAGAGTGTGCGCCTGTTAATGCAAACCAGTTGCAGTTGGACAGGAAGACGATCAACTCGAAAAAAACCTGAATCTATTTTGAAATTATTTCCTGACTGCCGTCATCGAGGGTGCGCACGGCCACCGGCAAGATGGTCGGCAAGGCCTTGAGCAGCGCGTCGGTGTTGTCGGATTTGAACACGCTGGTCAGGCGCAGATTGCCCACTGTGTCGTTGCCGACGGTGAGTGGCTTGGCCCGATAACGCGACACTTCCTCGGCCACTTCGGCCAGGCTGGCGTTGTTGAACACCAGTTTGCCGTTGCGCCAGGCCGTCAGTTCCGCAGGGTTGACCGCATAGGCCGCGGCCACTTTGCCCTGGGCATCAATGCGCGTTCCCAGGCCAGCGGTAAGGTTGACGAACTCATTGTCCGCCGCGCCGTGCCCCTGAACCCTGACCGTGCCCTGCTCCACCACGACCCGGGTGTCACTGACGCCGCGACGCACATTGAAGCGCGTGCCGGTAACCGTGACCTTGCCGCTGCCCGCTTCGACCACGAATGGCCGATCGCTGTCATGGGCGACGCTGAACATTGCCTCGCCTTGCGTCAATTCGATGCCGCGCTGGCCTTTTTCAAAGCGCACCTGAAGACGACTGCGGCTGTTCAGGTCGATCACCGAACCGTCCGGCAACGCCACCTGGCGACGCTCGCCCAGCGTCGTCGAATACTCGGCAGTGTAAGGCGCCGGCTGATTCAAACCGCTGAACAGGCCCAGGCCCAGCGCCACGGCCACCACACTGGCCGCCACCGCATAACGCACCAGCGGCCGACGTTTGCTGCGCGCCGACGGGGTTTCGCACAAGGCTTGCAGTCGTGCACGCGGCACCAGGTCGGCGGCTGTCCACAGGCCCTGAAGCAACTGAAATTCGTCGCGGTGCTGAGGGTGCTCGTTCAGCCAGTGCTCGAAACGCTGGCGCTCTTCGACGTCAATGGCCGGCTCCTGCAAACGCACAAACCACTGCGCCGCCTCATCGCGAACCGTCGTTTGCCCGCACGCGCAATCACGAGTATCCATCATGGAAGTTCCTGTTTGGCTGGGGAAGAGAGTGCACGGCCGATCATGGTTGCAAACCGTCGAGGCGGTCGCGCAGATGCCGCAGGGTGCGGATCATATACTTTTCCACCATGTTCTTGGACAGTCCCAGGCGTTCGGCGATTTCAGCCTGGGTCAGCCCTTCGATCTTCTGCCAAACAAAAACCTTGCGACAGTTGACCGGTAACTCGGTAAGCGCCCGCTCAATGGAATCAGCCAACTGGATCGCATGCATGAAATGCTCCGGGTCGCCGGACGACGACACACTGTGATCAACCGCCTCCGACTCCATGGCGCCCCGCCGATCCTCACGCCGATAACCATCCACCGCGATGTTGCGCGCAGTCTGGTGCAAATAAGCCCGGGGTTGCTGCACCGCCGCCGAATCGGACTCAAGCACCCGCACGAAAGTGTCGTGGGCCAGATCCTCGGCCTGCTGACGATTTCTCAGGCGACGGGTCCAGGTGCCAACCAACTCTTCGTAATGCTCGAAAAAGCCGTGTCTGCGGGGCAACTTGGGGGTCATTGCGGTGTGCTGTGATGACGGGGCGTGAATAGTAATGCTTCCTATTAACTGGAAGCAATGGATTCCAGACAGCCGCCTTGCCATCACTCGTCAACGAGAAAAGTTGATTTAGGCACACAGCCAAAGGATTCTGGCAGGCATCCAAAAGAAGCTAGCCACAAGCTGTAGCAAAGTGCAGTCATGCCAGTCACCGGCGTTCGTCCAGGAATTCAGACATGTTCACCTCCTTTGCCTCACTGAAAAGAAAACCCCTCGCCCGCCTCGCGCTGGCCATCAGCCTTGGCACGCTTGGCCTGCCTTACTGGGCGGGCACCGCTCAGGCCCATGGCGGGCACGCCGAGATGGTGCCGCTGCAAGCGGGCCTGGAGGAGTTTGGTGCCACGGTGAAATGGGACGACTACGCCGACCTGTTCGTGATTGCCAAGGACGGCGTTTTTCTCAAGGTCAAACCGGGCAGCAAGGTTGCCATGCTCAACGGCAAACGGATGGAGCTGAGTGTGCCGGTGGTGTTCAAGGGCAAGACTGCCTTCATGTCCAAGGACTTCATCAATCAGGTGTTCCAGTCCGGCCTGGACAAGACCTTTGTCGTCGAGACGCGCCCTAACCCGCTCAACCCGCTGAGCGCGGATGAGATCAAGACCGCTGTCGAGATCATCAAGCAATCGGAGCACTACAAACCCGGTTTCCGTTTCACCGAAGTCTCAGTCAACGAGCCACCGAAGGATCAGGTGTGGAATTTCGTCTACAGCGGGCAAAACGTCGCCCAACCGCGCCAGGCCAACATTGTGGTGCTCGACGGCAAGCATGTGGTTGAAGGCCTGGTCGATCTCGACAGCAAGACGCTCAAGTCGTGGAAGCCGATCGAAGGCGCCCACGGTATGGTTCTGCTGGATGACTTCGCGACGGTGCAATCGGCGATTGAAGCGAGCCCCGAGTATGCGCAGGCGCTGACCAAACGCGGTATCAGCGATGTGAAGAAGGTGGTGGCCACGCCGTTGACGGTCGGTTACTTCGACGGCAAGGACGGGCTGGCGCAGGACAAGCGTCTGCTGAAAATCGTCAGCTATCTGAATACCGGTGACGGCAACTACTGGGCGCACCCGATCGAGGGGCTGGTGGCGATTGTCGATCTGGAGCAGAAGAAACTGATCAAGATCGAAGACGACGCAGTCATTCCGGTGCCGATGAAATCGACGCCGTACGACGGACGCGGGCGCAAGGGCACGTCGGTCAAGCCGCTGGAAATCATCGAGCCCGAAGGCAAAAACTACACCATCTCCGGCAACAGCATTCACTGGCAGAACTGGGACTTCCACGTTCGCCTCGACTCGCGGGTCGGCCCGATCCTGTCCACCGTCACTTATGACGACAAGGGCAAGAAACGCAAAATCATGTACGAAGGCTCGCTGGGCGGCATGATCGTGCCTTACGGCGATCCGGATGGCGGCTGGTACTTCAAGGCCTATCTAGACTCGGGTGATTACGGCATGGGCACGCTGACCTCGCCGATTGCGCGCGGTAAAGATGCTCCGGAAAACGCCGTGCTGCTGGACGCCACCATTGCCGACTACACCGGCGCCCCGACTTCGATTCCCCGCGCCATGGCGGTGTTCGAGCGCTACGCCGGCCCGGAATACAAACACCAGGAAATGGGCCAGCCCAACCTCAGCACCGAGCGTCGTGAACTGGTGGTGCGCTGGATCAGCACCGTCGGCAACTACGACTACATTTTCGACTGGGTCTTCCAGCAAAACGGCACCATTGGCATCGACGCTGGCGCCACCGGTATCGAAGCGGTCAAGGGCGTGAAATCGAAAACCATGCACGAAGCCACGGCCAAGGAAGACACGCGTTACGGCACGCTGCTGGACCACAACATCGTCGGCACCACGCACCAGCACATCTACAACTTCCGCCTGGACATGGACGTGGACGGTGAGAACAACTCGCTGGTGGAAGTGAACCCGGTGGTTGCCCCGAACGACCGTGGCGGACCGCGCACCAGCACGATGCAGACCGAAACCAAAGTCGTCGGCACCGAGCAGCAAGCCGCGCAGAAATTCGACCCCTCGACTGTTCGCCTGCTGACCAATACCAGCAAGGAAAACAAAGTCGGCAACCCGGTTTCCTATCAGTTGATTCCGTACGCCGGCGGTACGCACCCGGTGGCCAAGGGTGCCAATTTCGGCAAGGACGAATGGCTCTATCACCGCTTGAGTTTCATGGACAAACAGCTGTGGGTGACGCGCTACAACCCGGAAGAGAAATATCCGGAAGGCAAGTACCCGAACCGCTCGGACAAGGATGCAGGGCTTGGACAGTTCACCCACGACAACCAGTCCATTGAAAACAGCGATGACGTGGTCTGGCTGACCACCGGCACCACGCACATCGCCCGTGCGGAGGAATGGCCGATCATGCCGACCGAGTGGGTGCATGTGCTGTTGAAGCCGTGGAATTTCTTCGATGAGACGCCGACGTTGAACCTCAACGCAAAGTAGGAGCCCGGCTTGCTGGCGATGGCGATCTCACGGCCGCCATCGCCGGCAAGCCTGCTCCTACAGATCGCAGGGATGCTCCGGATTGTGGGTTGGCATAAACCTGTAGGAGCCCGGCTTGCCGGCGATGGCGATCTCATAGCCGCCATCGCCGGCAAGCCGGGCTCCTACAAAAGCAATTCGGTCAGGCGTGTTTTTTGCGGTACTCACCGGGCGAAATGCCGAAGCGCGATTTGAACGCGGTGGAAAAGTAGCTCGAATCGGAAAAGCCCCACGAATACCCCAGCACCGACAACTTCTGCTCGGTACGTGTTTGGCGCAGGGACTCCGCGCACAAATCCAGGCGCCGATTCTTGATGTACCGCGCCACCACCAATCCCTTCTTGGCAAACATCCGGTACAAACCACGCGTCGACATTCCCACCTCGCGCGCCAGCCATTCGGGGCAGAGGTCTTCCGAGCGGATGTGCTCATCGATGAAGCCCAGGGTCTTGCGAAAGAGGCGCTCATGCACGTCCGCGCATGCTTCGCTGTGGCTGATGGCCGGGCGCAGCAGGCTGACAATCGCCTCCAGCGTCGCTTCGCTTTCTGCCTGGCTCAGGCATTGCTGGTGCGTGGCGTCCAGAATCAAACGGTGCGAAAGCATCGCGATGGGGGATGTCGCGGCGATCCGGTGACCGCACTGGACCGGATTGAAGCGCAGGGTTTGCTCGACCAGTTGCGACGGCAGAATCAATGACAGCTGCCGGGAGTTTTCACTGTAGGTAAAGTCGCTGGGGCGCGAGGCGTCGATCAGCGTGATATCCCCGGCCGACAGCAACACCTTGCTGTCGCCCTGAGCCATGCCGGCGCTGCCATCGAGCTGAAACACCGCAAAGTATTTACCGTCCTCGCCCGCCGCCACTTCGTGAGGCGTGCGGTACAGCCGTGCCTGGCGGGCATCGACAAAACTGAGCTTCAGCGCGCCGTCCTGGTGCTCGCGGATCTGTCCGGCAAACTCATCGCCCAGAGGTTGCGCATTGAAGGCGCCACAGATCTGGTTGATCTGATGAATCCACTGATCGAAGCCATCACGGCGCTGTGCAATTGAAGAAATCATGTCGGGCCTCACGCAGGCTTGTTTTTATTATCTACGCCAATCCACGGGTTCTCCTGAACAGTGCCGCTCCTACGGAAACAGACGGGTTACTTAAGCCCGCCAAAGCGCCGATAAAAGCTTTCGCCCACGTCCGGCAACGGACCATCGGCGGTTTCCAGTGCAGTGTTCAACCACTCTTCGGCCTTGGCGTAGATCAGCCGGTAAATGTTGCGGCACAACTGGCGGGCGGCGCGTCCTTCCCAATCGCCGGGCAACAACTCGTCCGGTAATTGCGGGTCACGCAGCAGCAGTTTGCGGTACTCGTGAATAAGCAGGACCCGTGCCAGGAAGCAGTCCGACGGTTGCAGGTTTTCCTGCTCGCGAAGCGCTTGCCAGAGCGGTCGGAACAGTTGGATGAACTCGCTGTAATGGGCCGCCAGTTCCTCGATGTTCCAGCTCTCGCGCACCTGCAAACGCAGGGCCTTGGAGGCAAGCACGTCTTGTGCGGTGGTTTCGAAGACGATGGTGTCTTCCTGGGCACCCAGGTCGAGCAAGGTCGCGTTGACGTCGGCCCGATCACTGCGCGGGCAGGCCAGCACGGCGGGCGATATCGCACCAAAACCTTGCCACTCCAGTTCTTCGCGCACTTGTTTGCGCTTGTCCTGGGTCAGTTGCGTAAGCATCACCAGGCACCACGAACCGTCCCAGGCCGGAACGGTGGAGCTGTAGACCCGCTTGAAAGCTTTGTCGAAACGCCGACGACCGGCACCGGTCAGGCTGTAGTAGCTGCGGCGCCCGACTTTTTCGGCGGTCAGCCAGCCTTCCTTGGTCAGGCGAAAAATCGAGGTGCGGATCAGCCGTTCATTGATGCCGATGGGCTCGAGCAACTGAATCAGGCTGCCCAGCCACACCGTGCCGCCGTGGGGTTCGATGGCATCCCCATACAGCGTGATGATCAAGGAACTGGCGCGGATCGGCGTCTGCTCCTGGAAGCGGGTAATCAGATGGTTCAAGGGTGTCAGGGACGACATGGGCGTACCGAGCTGAAAAAAGAAAGGAATATACCGAATGTCCGCCGGTTAATTGCAAATCCCTGTAGGAGCGAAGCTTGCTCGCGAAGGTGTGTCAGCTAAAGGGCTGTCGACTGACACACCTTCGCGAGCAAGCTTCGCTCCTACAGGGGAACAACTTTCACAGAGAACTGCCCTTGGGCCGCAGGCCGCTGTCGCTGATACGCGGGCGGTCGGGTTCCGGTTCGGTCAGCGGCTCGCAGATTTGCATCTGCTCAAGGCAACGCTTGGCCAGTTGCTGATATTCACGAGTGCCCGCCTGCTTCCACGACACCTCTTCATCGCTGAGGCTGCGCTTGACGCTGGCCGGCGCGCCCATGATCAGCGACTGCTCGGGGCCTTCGAAACCGGCCTTGACGAAGGCCGCCGCCGAGACGAATGAACGGGCACCGATGCGTGCATTGTCCATCACCACCGCATTCATCCCCACCAACGCGTCGGCGCCAATCCGGCAGCCGTGCAACACCGCGCCATGACCAATATGGCCGTTGCGTTCGACCACGGTGTCGCTGTCCGGAAAACCGTGCATCACGCAGGTGTCCTGCAGATTGGCGCCCTCCTCCAGCACGATCCGGCCGAAGTCACCACGCAGACTCGCCAGCGGACCAACGTAGCAATGGGGACCGATGATCACGTCGCCGATCAGCACGGCGGACGGGTGAACGTAAGCGCTGGGGTCAACCACCGGAGTCAGGCCATCGAGGCTGTAGCAGGTCATGGGGCGTTTCCTTATAGAGCATTCACAAAGCGATGCCGATGCAGACTCATTTTGTATCACATCACTTTTACATTAACAAAGCACAAAAACCGTATCACTTACAAAGCCACTGGCCCACCGCGTCTATTTAGACGACGAAACCCCGACTAAAACCAGTAAAACAGGCGTATCCAGCGCTTTATCAAAGCCATTCAAACCAAAGCCATAAAACCACAAACCCGACGATAGGACACATTAAATCTATTTTTATATTGCATTTACGTATCACGTTATAGGTATACTCCGGCAAAACCGGCCTACGCGCCGATCCAATAATGAGCCGGCATTACAGCCGAGCGTGCACCGTGAGGGCATCCGCCATGCCTCTAACCCTTGCTGTCGAACTCTTCGAACCGGGCGTCCGCCTGATTACCTTGCAGCGTCCGCAAGCGTTGAATGCCCTGACCACCCAATTGCTGGGTGAACTGGCGGACGAACTGACGGCCGCGCAAGCCGATGCCGAGACCCGCGTCGTGGTCCTGACCGGTAGCCGCAAAGCCTTCGCGGCCGGCGCCGACATCAAGGAAATGGCCGAGCGCAATCTGGTCGGCATCCTCGACGACCCGCGCCAGGCGTCGTGGCAAACCATCACCCGCTTCAACAAACCGCTGATCGCCGCCGTCAACGGCTTCGCCCTCGGCGGTGGCTGCGAACTGGCGATGCACGCCGACATCATCATCGCCGGCGAGGACGCACGTTTCGGCCAGCCGGAAATCAACCTCGGGATCATGCCCGGCGCCGGCGGCACCCAACGTTTGCTGCGCGCCGTTGGCAAATCCATGGCCATGCAGATGGTCCTGACCGGCGAGCCGATCGACGCCCGCCAGGCCCTGCGCGCCGGGCTGGTCAGCGAAGTTACCCAACCGGAATTCACCGTCGAGCGTGCGCTGCAGATCGCCCGCAGCATTGCCACGAAAGCACCGCTGGCGGTGCGCCTGGCCAAGGAAGCGCTGCTCAAGGCGATGGACACCGACCTCGCCAGCGGCCTGCGTTTCGAGCGCCACGCCTTCACCGTGCTGGCCGGCACCCGCGACCGTGACGAAGGCATCGCGGCCTTTCAGCAAAAGCGCACGCCGACCTTCACTGGCCAGTAATCCGGCCATCGATAACGAATTCGAACGACCTCCCAGAGAACGCCAAGACCATGAACTTCGAACACATCCTGTTTTCCATCGAGGCCGGCGTTGCCCTGCTGAGCCTCAATCGCCCGGACCAACTCAACAGCTTCAACACGCAGATGCACGGCGAAGTGAAGGAAGCGCTCAAGCTGGTTCGGCAGAACCCGGACGTGCGCGTACTGCTGCTGACCGCTGAAGGTCGCGGTTTCTGCGCCGGGCAAGACCTCAGCGACCGCAATGTCGCGCCGGGCAGCGCCGTGCCGGATCTGGGCGAGTCCATCGAGAAGTTCTACAACCCGCTGATCCGCCAGTTGCGCGACCTGCCGCTGCCGGTGATCTGCGCGGTCAACGGCGTGGCGGCCGGCGCCGGCGCCAACATTCCACTGGCTTGCGATCTGGTATTGGCAGCGCGCTCAGCGAGCTTCATCCAGGCCTTCTGCAAGATCGGTTTGATCCCGGATTCCGGCGGCACCTGGACCTTGCCGCGCCTGGTCGGCATGGCCCGCGCCAAGGCGCTGGCCTTGCTCGGCAATCGCCTGAGCGCCGAGCAAGCCGAGCAATGGGGGCTGATCTACCGCGTGGTGGATGACGCCGAATTGCGCAATGAAGCCCTGACCCTCGCCCGCCATCTGGCCACGCAACCGACATACGGTTTGGCCCTGATCAAACGCAGCCTCAACGCCAGCCTGAGCAACACCTTCGACGAACAGCTGGAGTTGGAAAAAGACCTGCAACGCCTGGCCGGGCGCAGCGAGGATTACCGTGAAGGCGTCAGCGCCTTCATGGAAAAACGCAGCCCAAGTTTCAAGGGGCGCTGAGTCATGACCGCACTGAACACTAACGCGCGCATCGCGGTGATCGGCGCCGGGGCCATGGGCGCAGGCATTGCCCAGGTCGCGGCGCAGGCCGGTCATCCGGTGTTGCTGCTGGACAATCGCCCCGGCGCTGCGGCCCAGGCCATTGAAGGCATTGATCGACAACTGGGCAAACGGGTCGAGAACGGCAAATTGTCCGCCGAGTCGCGCAGCGCAACGATTGCGCGCCTGCACGCCGTGGAGGCCATCGAAGCGCTGGCCGAGTGCGAGTTGATCATCGAAGCCATCGTCGAAAACCTTGAGGTCAAACGCGCGCTCTTTCGCCAGCTGGAAGGCATCTGCGGCGAGCACTGCATTCTGGCGAGCAACACTTCGTCGCTGTCGATCACCAGCATCGCCGCGCAGCTGAACCATCCGCAACGTTTGCTCGGCTTGCACTTCTTCAACCCGGCGCCGGTCATGGCGCTGGTGGAAATCGTTTCCGGGCTGGCCAGCGATCCGGCGTTGGCCGAGTGTCTGTACGACACCGCCAAAGCCTGGGGCAAAAAACCCGTACACACCCGCTCGACACCGGGTTTTATCGTCAACCGCGTCGCCCGCCCGTTCTACGCCGAAAGCCTGCGCCTGCTGCAGGAAGACGCGGCGGATTGCCCGACGCTGGATGCGCTGATGCGCGAGGCCGGTGGTTTTGCGATGGGCGCCTTCGAGCTGACCGACCTGATCGGCCATGACGTCAACTATGCCGTGACCTGTTCGGTGTTTGATGCCTATTACGGGGACACACGTTTCCTGCCTTCGCTGATTCAGAAGGAATTGGTCGACGCCGGGCGCCTGGGTCGTAAGAGCGGCCATGGTTTCTACCGTTATGCCGAAGGCTCCGAGCGACCACAGCCGACCTCTATCAGCAGCGATCACCCGGTTGAAACCTGCGTCGTGGAAGGTGATCTCGGCATCGCCAACGCGTTGATTGCGCGTCTGCGCGAACATCAGATCAACGTCATTCAGCGCGATGGCCAAGGCCTGTTGAAAGTCGGCGATGCGGTGCTGGCGCTTACCGACGGGCGCATGGCCTGTCAGCGGGCGAAAGAAGACGGGCTGCGCAATCTGATCCTGCTGGACCTGGCCTTCGACTACGGCAAGGCCAGCCGCATCGCCATCAGTTGCTCGGCAGACATCTCCCCTTCGGCACTCGAACACGGCGTCGCACTGCTGCAACGCGCTGGATTCACCGTCAGTCAACTCAGCGACAGCCCGGCGCTCGCAGTGTTGCGCACGGTGGCGATGCTCGCCAACGAAGCCGCTGACGCCGTGCTGCAAGGCGTGGCCTCGGCCGCCGACATCGATCTGGCGATGCGCGCCGGGGTCAATTACCCGCAAGGCCCGCTGGCCTGGGCCGACGCCATTGGCCTCGCGCACATCCTCAACGTGCTGGAAAACCTGCAAACGAGCTACGGCGAACAACGCTATCGACCGTCGCTGCTGTTGCGCCGTCGCGTCGCTGAAGGGAGGACGTTCCATGACTAATCACGAAGCAATGAACCTGGCCAGCAACTGCGCGCAAACGATGTTCAAGCGCGATGCCGCGAGCCAGGCCATGGGCATGCGCCTGCTCTCGGCGGCACCGGGCTGCGCCCGCGTCGGCATGAGCGTGCGCGCCGACATGATTCAGGGTCACGGCACCTGCCACGGCGGCTACCTGTTCGCCCTCGCCGACTCGGCGTTTGCCTTTGCCTGCAACAGCTACAACGAAGCCACCGTGGCCATCGGTTGCAGCATCGACTACATCGCCCCGGCACGCCTGGGCGACACCTTGACCGCCGATTGCACCGAGCAGAGCCGCTCCGGTCGCACCGGCAACTACGACGTGCGCATTGAAAACCAACTGGGCCAGCTGATCGCGCTGTTCCATGGCAAATCCTACAAAGTGCGCGGCGCTGTGCTCGCGCAGGAGACCCCGAATGAATGACGCCTTGATCATCGACGCCGTGCGGACCCCGATCGGCCGCTACGCTGGTGCGTTGAGCAGCGTACGCGCCGACGACCTCGGTGCAGTGCCGTTGCGCGAACTGCTGCGCCGCCACCCGCAGGTCAACTGGAATGCCGTGGATGATGTGATCTACGGCTGTGCCAACCAGGCCGGCGAAGACAACCGCAACGTCGCGCGCATGTCGGCGCTGTTGGCCGGGTTGCCGGTCAGCGTGCCGGGCACCACGCTCAACCGCTTGTGCGGTTCCGGGCTGGATGCCATCGGCACCGCAGCGCGGGCGATTCGTTGCGGCGAGGCCGGACTGATGCTGGTCGGCGGCGTCGAATCGATGTCCCGCGCGCCGTTGGTCATGGGCAAGGCTGAACAGGCCTTCTCCCGGGATGCGCAGGTCTACGACACCACCATCGGCTGGCGCTTCGTCAATCCGCTGATGAAAAAAACCTACGGCATCGACTCGATGCCGGAAACCGCCGAGAACGTCGCCGAGCAGTTCAACATCTCCCGCGCCGACCAGGACGCCTTTGCCCTGCGCAGCCAGCAGCGCGCCGGCGCAGCCCAGGCCAGTGGGCGACTGGCCAGGGAAATCGTCGCGGTGGAAATCCCGCAGCGCAAAGGCCCGGCCAAAGTCGTCGAGCATGACGAACACCCCCGCGGCGACACCACGCTTGAGCAGTTGCAGAAACTCGGCACGCCGTTTCGCGAAGGTGGCAGCGTCACCGCCGGCAATGCCTCCGGGGTCAATGACGGCGCTTGCGCGCTGTTGCTGGCCAGCCCGGCGGTCGCCAAACGCCACGGCCTGAAGGCTCGCGGCCGGGTTGTGGCCATGGCCACTGCCGGCGTCGAGCCGCGCATCATGGGCATCGGCCCGGTGCCAGCGACGCGCAAGGTGCTGGAACTGGCCAACCTGAGCCTCGCCGACATGGACGTGATCGAACTCAACGAAGCCTTCGCCGCGCAAGGCCTGGCGGTGTTGCGCGAACTGGGTTTGAGCGACACCGACCCGCGGGTCAACCCGAATGGCGGCGCCATCGCCCTCGGCCACCCATTGGGCATGAGCGGTGCGCGGCTGGTGACCACCGCCCTGCACGAACTGGAAGAACGTCAGGGCCGCTACGCCTTGTGCACCATGTGCATCGGCGTCGGCCAGGGCATTGCGCTGATCATTGAGCGCTTGTCCGACTAAAGAATCGCGATTCCCGGGGAGCCTAGAGGTATCCTTGGGGCATGCACTCAAAGCCCGGCTGCGGCCGGGCTGAAACACAAAAATAATTCGAGTGAAGTTATGAACATGCCAATTGCCAAAGCCGTGCTTGATCCCGTGCTGGACCCGCTGGAAACCGCCAGCATTGACGAACTCCGTCAGCACCAGCTGGAACGCCTGCGCTGGAGCCTCAACCACGCCTACAAAAACGTGCCGCTGTACCGTCAGCGCTTTGATGCACTGGGCGTGCACCCGGATGACATCAAGTCCCTGGAAGACCTGGCGAAGTTTCCGTTCACCACCAAATCCGACCTGCGCGACAACTACCCCTACGGCATGTTTGCCGTGCCGATGCAGGACGTGGTGCGCCTGCACGCATCCAGCGGCACCACCGGCAAACCGACCGTCGTCGGTTACACGCAGAACGACATCGACACCTGGGCCAATGTGGTCGCGCGCTCGATCCGCGCAGCCGGTGGCCGACGTGGCGACAAAGTGCACATTTCCTATGGCTACGGCCTGTTCACCGGCGGCCTCGGCGCGCACTACGGTGCCGAACGCCTGGGTTGCACGGTGATTCCGATGTCCGGCGGGCAGACTGAAAAGCAAGTGCAACTGATCAAGGATTTCCAGCCGGACATCATCATGGTCACGCCGTCGTACATGCTCAACATCGCCGATGAAATCGAGCGCCAGGGCATCGACCCGCACAAACTGGCCCTGCGCCTGGGCATCTTCGGTGCCGAGCCGTGGACCGGCGAACTGCGCAGCGCCATCGAGAACCGTTTGGGCATCACTGCACTGGACATCTACGGCCTCTCGGAAATCATGGGGCCGGGCGTCGCCATGGAATGCGCCGAAACCAAGGACGGCCCGACGATCTGGGAAGACCACTTCTACCCGGAAATCATCGACCCGGTCACCGGTGAAGTGCTGCCGGACGGGCAGATGGGCGAACTGGTGTTCACGTCCCTGAGCAAGGAAGCCTTGCCGATGATCCGCTACCGCACCCGCGACCTGACGCGCTTGCTGCCGGGGACTGCGCGGCCGATGCGGCGGATCGACAAGATCACCGGGCGTAGCGATGACATGTTGATCATTCGCGGGGTTAACGTGTTTCCGACGCAGATCGAGGAGCAGGTGCTAAAAATCAAACAGCTTTCAGAGTGTTATGAGATTCATCTGTATCGCAACGGGAACCTGGACAGCGTGGATGTGCATGTCGAGTTGAAGGCTGAGCACCAGCACTTGAGCGATGAGCAGCAGAGGGCTGTTTGTGGCGAGTTGAGCAAGCACATCAAGACGTATATCGGGATCAGTTCGCGGATTGTTTTGCAGCCTCTGCATTCGATCAAGCGCTCTGAGGGCAAGGCTTGTCACGTAATGGACAAACGCCCGAAAGCATGACTGCTGCACCCTTTAAGCCCCGCTTTTGCGGGGCTTTTTTTTGGGTGTACGCGCACGAATCCTGTGGGGGCGAGCCTGCTCGCGAAGGCTTTACAGGCAACCCGACTCTCGCGGATGTACACGGTCCTTGTAGGAGCCGGCTTGCCGGCGATGGCTATATGAGGGTGTACATATCCATTCCTGCGGTAACGGCCGCTAATGGTTTCGCCCTTACGGCGAGTCACTTGGAAGAGCCCC